>NZ_WVRF01000001.1:542500-551856 GCF_013110775.1 Ruegeria sp. HKCCD7296 | reverse complement strand
TTTTTCGGCCCGTGAATCACGCAACCAAACGGAAATCAATGGGTCCTGAGCCTAGTGTCTACGCGTACAGACGACTGAAAGTTATGAACCGATGGGGGGCTAAAAATCAGGGCATAAACACTTCAACTAAATTCGCGTTTAGTTTGTAAGTGGACTCCACGTTTGCCTGGCCGTCGTAGAATACAACATCGCTAATTCTGCTTTCAGCTAACAGTTCGCCTTCGATCCAAAATGCTTCGAAAATCGACTTAAATTCAACGCCGCTGGGGTAATCAACATGAATGATCTGGTTCGGCGGCTGCGAAGGTGTGTGAACGCAAGATCCAGCGACCGGGACAAATAGGAACTCAGTGACAACTCGTCCACTGAGTGTAAGCGGCACTATGTACCCAGGCAGCTTGATCGCCGTACCAAGCTTTTCTAAGTTTGGACCGCGCCCGATTGAGTTGTTATGCGCAATGATTTTACGACGTTCAAGCATCAGCTTTTCAACGTCGACTTCATTCGCCGCCAAAACACCTGTGGCTGCATTGTACTCTTTGATAAAATCAGGATCAGAGCGCGTAGTGTTTCCGGACGTTCGCCAACGAACTTGCGTTCTCATTGCGTTTAACAACGGATCCGGCAGGGTTTCAAATGGGGCTTCCAGAGACTTCAGGGTTGGCTTCAAGTCAAGCCAGCTATCCGCCACTTGTTTCTGAATAAATCCATCCAGCGCAGTGGAGTTTGAAGCATAAGTAAAATCATGAGCGCGCCCAGACATGTCAAAACGCTTCGCCCCTGAAGGAGACGTTTGGGCAGCAGGTTTTGGCGAACCTTGGGTAACCTCCGCCTCAGCAGCATTCACTTCCGCGAACCCGAAAACAAAAGCTACCAAAGCGATCAAGTTGCTTGTCATTACAGAGCTCTAAATTTTCCTATTTTAGTAGCATTGCAGCCTAGTTCATCGCACTGGCCTACTTTGCGAAGGTACGTTTATTACAGCGTTTCAAAGACCATCTTCATATGTGAATACTCCGCCCTTCATCGTGGCTACTATCTTCACATCCGCGATGTCAGAAGGAAGCACCGAGAAAAGGTCATCTTCTAGAATAACCAGGTCAGCATACTTGCCAAACTCCAAGCTTCCGATCTTGTCCTCCATCCTCGCTTCATACGCACCACCAAGCGTCGCGGCGTATATACATTGGTCGAGCGTGAGAGCCTGATATACCGGCGGGAAGATACGATCATCGTCCGGATTAGACGGATCGCGCCGGGTAACGGCTGCTTCGCATAGGGTTAATACCCCCATGAGGCTAGGGTCGGTGCTGGGAACGTCCGCGCCTATACTGACGGGTGCGCCCGCGTCCATCAAAGTACGGATGCGTTGAAATTCGGAAACGGTCCTTTCGAGGCCCATAATTTCCATGGCACCGTCAAGCCCACCGCCCCAAGTCGTGCCCCAAATCGGGGTGATGTTAGACAGGATATTGTGCTGTATGATGCGTTCAATATCATCTGGATGCGCAAAAGCTAAGTGTTGAAGCGAGTTGCGGGCTTCGGTGTATCCAGCTTTCTGAGCGTTGACATACGAGTCAACAGTTTCGCGAACGGTTTTTGAGCCATCAACATGCACAGAGACGTCAAGTCCGGCTGCGTTTGCTTTGAGGACAATTTCATCTGTTAGGGCAGCCGATACACCTCGCACTGCCGTTTTTTCAGGCAGGTCCAGCCACGGCTCAAGCATGACCGATGCATGGCTTGTGTGAACCCCTTCCGGGTGTATCTTAATTCCAAGCACGCGAACGTCATCGTTGTCGAATGAAGACTTCAGCTCCAAAGTATTGGCAACCGCGTCGTCCGCATCGAAATCGTCGCCTTTGACAAGGGTCATCATCAAGGTACGAAGCTTGAGTGTGCCTTCGTCAGCTTGTGCTTGCAGGATGTCCAGCGCCACTCGGGTGTCATCGTAGTGTTTCGCCTGAGACTTGATATTTGGTGTAACCAATCCTTGGTTGATGTAGGTGGTGTAGCCAAATCTCGCGGCCAAATCATAAAGCTCTGTTTGGCTCTCTGGGATCATCGTATCTGGCTGCCATGCACCAGATTCCACATAGGCCCCCATCCACGCAAATTCTTTCGCGTAGCCTGTTGGGTTACCCTCGTCATCTCTTACAAAATAGATCAAACCCGGAACTGGGTCGGGAGTGTCTTTGTTCACGCCTCCCATTTCCATAGCTTTGGTGTTCAGCCATGCGTCATGAATGGTGTAATCTTGCAGGAACACGGGTCTGTCAGGTACAATCGCATCCAAATCGGCAGCCGTGAACTCACCGCCCATCAGAGTCGCATTCCATCCAATGCCACGGATAAACTCCTCTTCGGGATTGGCGTCCGCGTACTCTTTAATTAAAGTGAGATAATCCTCTTTGGATTGACCAGAGCCCAATTGGACACCCAATTGCGTCCACCCTGATGCGACAAGGTGTTCGTGGCCGCTGACAAAGCCCGGCAGCACCGTTTGTCCCTGAAGGTCGATGACTTTTGTTTCTTCTCCAATCAGGGATTGGACTCCATCATCGGAACCAACGTAGAAGATTTGCGTTCCCATAATAGCAACTGCTTCAGCCTCAGGCCGTGATGCATCCATAGTGTAGATGTTGCCATTCAATAAGACGGTATCAGCGGTTTGGGCTACAGAGTTTGTGGCGAAAGAGGTCAATAGACCGACTGCTATCATCATCCACTTCATCATTCGCACTCCCAACCCGAAGAAAAGACTAATCAAAGCATGAAACATAATGTCTGCATGTCAAATAAATTTTCTTCGCCTCACTCCTTGTCAGAGGGCTCAGCAGCCAGACGGTCAAAAGGTCACTGACACAGAGCGAAATGGCCGATTTTCTCAACCAAACGAGCGAAGTGCAAAAGTTCAAATGGTGTTGGAAAAAACGAGTCACACAGATATCGCGACCAAATGGAAATTTCACAAAGGTTGCAGGGCACAAGCATCCCTCAAAGTGTAGCGGGCAGCAAAGTCTTTCAGTTCGGAGACCTCCAACTGTCCAGACAATATCCGGCCCCCGCTCCTTCCCCCCGTCATGCGGGAGAAGGCCCTTCGTTTTCAGGTTCGTATCCGCGCGATGCCTTTTGTCGGAGGCCAGCCGCTTCCCCGCAGGCTTCTCACCTGCCCCGCTTTGACCGCGCACGGTCTCGGCGGTCCCCGGTCCGACGAGTGTCTGAAGACGCCCGTCGGCCGGTGGGTTCCGTAGTCGCGTTTCTGCACCGGGCCAGAAGGAGCCGCGTCGGTGCGGGATGGGGTAGTCCCCGAACCATAGTTCACTATTGGAGGCCGGTCGTGAACGTACCGTGGTCACCGCTTTTTTTGATCGTTTGCGAGGGAAAGCAGCAAGCATAAACCGGGCGCAACGGAGACGAGGAGACCCGTCCCGGCCCGGAACGTCCGATTTTTCGTTCTTGCTGACTAAGTGTATTGATCTGTTTTTTTGTTCCTTGTGTTTCGCTCGTCCGCCAACTTAAAAAGCCGCAGCTGTCTCGAAGCGCTGTAGCCTATCAAAAGCGCGGGCGTTTTGGGTCAGCGCTTCAAGTCAGAACCTGGTACCAAATTGTTCTCTTCCTGTTCTTTTGTTTGTGTGCAACGTTTGAATGGATCGCCTTGTGTCATCCAGCCCGATTTTTCGGCAAGCAGAGTTGCTGTGATGCACATTGGCTTTTGGACGTGTGGCTCGAATGCAGAGTGTACAAAGCGGAGAATAAGATGAGCGCTGACTTGGACGCTGGCCTGAACGATCAAGGCGACGTTGAAGATGATGAAGGTGACTATTCGGTCTACCCGCACATGGATGGGATCAAATGCTCGCTGTCATGGAAGCTCGGCAGTTATGGCGAACGCGGTACTCTCTCTGATGACATGATCGAGAGCTTGGCCGAACGGTTTGGCCTGCCAACTCAGCTCGTACGCAAACTCTCTGTGCTTCTTGGGAACTGCCTCAATAACGACGACGACATCGCAATCAACCTGACTGAGGTCCGACGCTCGCAAGCGATTGAACGAGGTCAAAAGTACCTCAAGCAACTTTTGCGGAAAGCCAAACAGAGTTCCATTGGTCCCCAAGAGCTCCGGAACGCATTGGGCTCGCTTTCGACTTGTTTCGCGTCGACGCCAGAAGACGCAGGCCTTCTTCCCCAAGTGCTCGACAAGCTTGAGACCGCAACGACACTTACTCAGGATGTCATCGATGACATTCGACGCATCCATGGGACACCTGGTGCGATTGCGGAGATGTCGCCCCGGGACAAGCGGTTCTCGCGCGACAAACGCCGTCAGTACATTGTCGAGAGCTGCTGTTACATCTGGAAAGATGCCGGTCGCCCCCTAACCTATACGACATACTCAGACGGTCGCCCCGGAGGACAACGGCAAGGTCCGCTCGTCAACTTTATCCAGGCTGTCGTGAAGATGATCACCGAGCCGGGGCAAATCCTGAGCGGTGAGACGATCCGCGTGGACATTGACGGTTTTCGCGACAAGCTTGAGCGCGAAGAGCAAGAGCGTTGGGCGCCGCCGGAATTGGGCAATCAATACACTTAGAATGAGCAAGCCCGCGTTGTCATGGTCATGGCATGACACGCGTTCCTGCCATATCCCCTTCTGACGACCACGCGCACAAGCAGGTTGAGACAGCGATTGACCAGTTGGTCCGATTGCTGGCTGCCCAGGCAGTACAGGAACTGGGCCGGGACGCCTCTGACCAAAAGGAGGCGCATCAGGATGCCACAGATCAATGCCAAGAAGAACCGACCCCGCAAGCTACTGACGGTGAAGGACGTCGCTGAACTGGACAATTGCTCCGAGAAGACGGTGCGCCGTGCGATTGCCGCAGGCCTGCTTGAGGTTATCCGAGTTGGCCCCGGCGGACGCCTCATCCGCATTGATCCGGCAGCTCATGCCGTCTACCGGCAGGCACAGTGCTGGTAGGCAATCGAGATCATTAATGTACATTAATGTCAATAGGTTATGACATTTTCGGGAAGAGGGCTTGCCCGTAAGTTTCTGACTTTCTGTGCTACGCTTTTCCCGAATCGGACCCCCTGTCCACACCCGTCCGCCCGAGACCCGACATGTCCAAAGGAACGTAAACCCGATGACTAGCCAGAGCCCCGTTCCGTTGAGATTGGCCTTCGTCAAAGCCGACACACCGATGTTCGCCGAGCTCATCGACCAACTGCGCTCCGACAGCTCTCTGTCGGACGGACGCCGCCGCGACATGATCTCCGGTCTGCGCCGCGTGGCCAAAGCCCTTGGGCTGCCGCCAGAGGATGTGCCCTGCGACAGTCGCTGGTTGCAGCCCCGTCTGTCCAAAGTCACACCGGCAGCACTCGGTCTTACACCGAAGAGTTGGCAAAACGCGGTGAGTGATGCGCGTGCCGCCCTCGCGCATTTCGGGCTGGTGGAACGGCGCTTCAACCGGATCGATGATCTGTCTCCCGATTGGCAAGCGCTCTGGGCGAATGTATTGGCGTCCGGCGACAAGACATTGCAACCCGCACTCTGCCGCTTCGTGCATTTTCTGAACCGGCAAGGCGTCAAACCCGCCACTGTGCTCAAAGAGCATGCCGCGGCCTATCGAGAAGCCCTTGCGCATAACGAGATCAGCAAATCACCGGATGTCGCGTATCGGGCTGCGGTCAACGGCTGGAACCTGGCGGTCCGACGTATTTCTGAATGGCCCAAGGCCATCCTGCCTCTGGAAACGCGCCAGAAGGTCATCACCTTTCCCGTGACAGCATTTCCTACGCCGTTCCAAAGCGAGCTTGCAAAATTGATGCACCGTCTTGCAACTCCGGACCCGCTGGCAGATGACGGTCAGAACAGGGTACTCCGACCCGCGACCCTGTCCCAATACCAAAGACAGTTGGTTCGGTTTGCCTCCGAACTCGTTCACTCTGGTATCCCGATCGCGGAGATTGGCGGATTGGACGTCCTGATCAATCCGGTGATGGCTGAACAGGGTTTGCGCCAGATGTTATCGCGCACCAACAACCAGACCACAAAGATGATCAGTGAGATCGCCGCGCTGCTCCGCAACCTGGCCCGGATACTTAATGCACCCGATGACGCTCGCGATGCACTGGCCGGGCTTGCCACGCGCCTGGCGGTCAAACCTCAGAATGGCATGACCCAAAAGAACCGAAGCCGGCTGCGGGTGTTGCAAGAGGATCGGCATCAACAGCGCCTGCTGCTCCTGCCTGAACGGATTTTCGCGCGACCACGCGGCATGTCCAAACCGTATGGCTGGGCTCTGGCGCGCGAAGATGCACTCGCCATCGCCATCTTGCTGGTCTGCCCGGTTCGCGTGAAGAACCTGGCTGGCATCCACCTGGAACGCCACCTGCACCGTCCTGGTGATGGCCGAGCCTACCTGGTTCTAGAAGACGGCGAGACCAAAAATGAGCGACCTGTCGAGTTCGAGATCCCGCGTGATGTATTGCGCATGATCGACGTGCATCTCAAATCTCGCTGTCCGGAACTCTGCCCCGCGGGAACGCCTTGGCTGTTTCCCCGGAGGGATGGTCAGCATTCGGTTGATCCTGGCGTTCTGTCTGCGCGCGTCTCCAAACGGATTCGGAAGGAAACGGGGTTGGAGATGAATGCCCACCCGAACCTGTCGGAACTTTATCGCTCCAAGGTCGCCGATCTTGCACAAGCGCTATTGGAACCTTCGATCCGCACCGGGGCTTTGGAGATCATCCGGGGCCTTATCGAACGTGTCACGGTCGAGCACACCAACGAGGGCGTTCAGATCGAACTGGAGGGTGCCCTGGCAGCAATGATTGGGTTGGCCCAAAATGAACAAAGCCGCCCTGAGGCGGCTTGTTCGACCCAAGTGGTTGCGGGGAGAGGATTTGAACCTCTGACCTTCAGGTTATGAGCCTGACGAGCTACCGGACTGCTCCACCCCGCGACGCTTTGGTGTGCCTATTGCCTATTCGGCTACTTGAGGCCAGGTATTATTTTCATCGTTTAGAGAGATTTTGGGCTTTTACTAGGTTTGGCGGTGACCTACTCTCCCGGGGCTTAAGCCCAAGTACCATTGGCGCGGCAGTGCTTAACTTCCGGGTTCGGTATGGGACCGGGTGTTTCACTTGCGCTATGACCACCAAACCGAGGAAAAGCCCTCGGTCGACTTTCTTGCTGTTCAAGAAAGCGACTATGCAGGAGGCCGCGTATTCGCTTGCGAATGCGCGGTCCTGCACGGTTGTGTTAATCAATCAGCGTTGTCCAACTCAAGGTTGGTGTATGCTTTGGTCTTGTCTTTCCATTACTGGATCAAATCAAGCCTATCGGGCGATTAGTACCGGTCAACTGAACGCATTACTGCGCTTACATCTCCGGCCTATTGACGTGGTGGTCTTCCACGGCCCTCAGGGAGACCTTGTTTTGAGGGGGGCTTCCCGCTTAGATGCCTTCAGCGGTTATCCTGTCCGATCATAGCTACCCAGCACTGCCGTTGGCACGACAACTGGTCCACCAGTGGATCGTTCACCCCGGTCCTCTCGTACTAGGGGCAACTCCTCTCAAGTCTCCTACACCCACGGCAGATAGGGACCGAACTGTCTCACGACGTTCTAAACCCAGCTCACGTACCTCTTTAAACGGCGAACAGCCGTACCCTTGGGACCTGCTCCAGCCCCAGGATGAGATGAGCCGACATCGAGGTGCCAAACACTGCCGTCGATATGGACTCTTGGGCAGTATCAGCCTGTTATCCCCGGCGTACCTTTTATCCGTTGAGCGATGGCCCTTCCACTCGGGACCACCGGATCACTATGGCCGTCTTTCGACTCTGCTCGACTTGTCAGTCTTGCAGTCAGGCTGGCTTCTGCCATTGCACTCAACGAGCGATTTCCGACCGCTCTGAGCCAACCTTCGCGCGCCTCCGTTACGCTTTAGGAGGCGACCGCCCCAGTCAAACTACCCGCCACGCAGGGTCCCGGATCCGGATAACGGACCGCGGTTAGACATCAAGAGTGCGAAGGGTGGTATCTCAAGGGAGGCTCCACGGATACTTGCGTTTCCGCTTCAAAGCCTACCACCTATCCTGCACATCACAATCCTGATGCCAGTGCGAAGCTGTAGTAAAGGTGCACGGGGTCTTTCCGTCTAACCGCGGGAAGCCTGCATCTTGACAGGCAATTCAATTTCGCTGAGTCGATGTTGGAGACAGCGGGGAAGTCGTTACGCCATTCGTGCAGGTCGGAACTTACCCGACAAGGAATTTCGCTACCTTAGGACCGTTATAGTTACGGCCGCCGTTTACCTGGGCTTCAATTCAAGGCTCTCACCTCTCCTTTTAACCTTCAGGCACCGGGCAGGCGTCAGACCCTATACGTCGTCTTGCGACTTCGCAGAGCCCTGTGTTTTTAATAAACAGTCGCCACCCCCTGGTTTGTGCCCCCAGCCCCTAGTTGCCTAGGAACCGGGCCTCCTTCTCGCGAACTTACGGAGGTATTTTGCCGAGTTCCTTCAACATCGTTCTCTCAAGCGCCTTGGTATGCTCTACCAGTCCACCTGTGTCGGTTTAGGGTACGGTCTGATGGAGGGCTATTTCCAGGAACTGCTCAGCAGCCCAACCAATCCGATAAGGTTGAACTACACCTGCAATCCGTCACATCCTCCTGGCCTAGGAATATTAACCTAGTTCCCATCGCCTACGCCTTTCGGCCTCGGCTTAGGGGCCGGCTTACCCTGCTCAGATTAGCTTTAAGCAGGAACCCTTGGACTTTCGGCGAGAGTGTCTCTCACACTCTTTGTCGCTACTCATGTCATCATTCTCACTAGTGATCTCTCCACCGGATGGCTCACGCCCCGGCTTCATCGAAAGAACCTATGCCTGCGCTACCGCCTATTCGGCTACTTGAGCGCGATTGCGCGCACCAAATGACCGGCGGTAAAAAAGGCAAGGTTCTATGTCACACTACGCTCTGCTACCGATGCTTACGCATCCCTAGACTTCGGCTCATGGCTTGAGCCCCGTTACATCTTCGCCGCAGGACAACTTATTTAGACCAGTGAGCTGTTACGCTATCTTTAAAGGATGGCTGCTTCTAAGCCAACCTCCTGGTTGTTTTGGTCGTCCCACCTGCTTTCCCACTTAGCCATGAATTGGGGGCCTTAGTCGTAGGTCAGGGTTGTTTCCCTCTCCACTACGGACGTTAGCATCCGCAGTGTGTCTGCCATCTAGTACTCCCGGGTATTCGGAGTTTGGTTAGGATCAGTAAGCCTGTGGGGCCCCATTACCCATCCAGTGCTCTACCCCCCGGGGTATTCGGATGACGCTCTACCTAAATAG